>NZ_JBBOPC010000002.1:0-6526 GCF_038003425.1 Bacillus sp. FSL K6-1145
AATCCTCTATTATTCTATCATCTCCACCAAATTTTTTCATCAATATCCCAACGGTACAATGCCCTGGCATTCTGCTTTGAACGGAGAGAAAACACACAGCACCTATTTAGGTGCATAAGTGGGCACTTGTTCCCTAGTGACTCTTTTCGGGCGCTGCCCAAACCCGCCAACGGTCAGCCCGTTGGATCGCAAATATTCAAACCCCCTACCCCCGATCTTCGGGGGATGCCCCTTCGGCTGGCGCAAACAAACGGGGTTTGTTTGAATCAATAGGCTTTGGATGTAGTGAATGAGTCAACTCCTTAATGCTCACTTTCGTTCCGCTTACCGTTGACTCATGCCGTATGTTTTTCACTCCATTTTTTAAACAGTAACGCTCCTTTTGAGTGCACACTTTTCCGAAACAACACAAAACAAACACGAACTTAATTCATCCATTATTGAACCCTTGTTGCGACTGATTTTTTTGCAAAACGTTACCTTTCTTTGTGTGCAGTGCGCTCCTTTTCAAACACAAAACGTTACCAAACTTTCGTGAAAAAACCCTCGTTGACTTTTCTAAAAACACGCACATTTTTTGCTGCGTATAACTGGGCACTTTGACAAGTGATTGGCAACTGGTCGATCATTTTCCATTACTGATCCGCCAGTGACCGGCTCGTTTTTTAGTAGTGATCGGGAAGTGATTACCTCAAAAACCGCCACTTCTGCAGAAGTGATCAGCACCACTTCTATGGGGTCATTTTTTGCTAGGCTTTGCCTAGTTCCACACCATAAGTGGGGACAAAAACCCCTTATGCTCTTTTCATATATTTTTTCTTCTCTCCATATTTCAATGCAAGAACATAAGAATTCCTTGCTGTCACATTGGTATCCACCGCCTTAAACATTGCGTGATCGTATGATCGTATCCATGGACGCAACCATGATCGTGATCGCAGGGATGCATTGATATAACTAGAATAATCAAGGTATGATCGTATGGTGAACGAGGTGGTGAAATTATATGGATAACCAAGAAACATGGCACTCTATCAAATCATTAGAGAAAGAACTTCAAATCCCAGATACCACATTACGAAGATACATTCGTCAACATGGCCATCATTTGAACATAAAGAAAAACGGAAAAAGCTATTTAGTAGCAAATGAGTCCATTCCTTTGCTGAAAAAAATTCGTGGTTTATACGTAGAAGGAAAGTCTATAGAAAACATTGAGACCGTCCTCACTAATGAGGGACACCCAATCACTATCACAATAGACAATCATACAAAAAGTACAGCATTGACGCTGAATGAGTCGATAGAGGACATAAGGAATACTCTCAACTCACAAATGAATGAACAAAAACAAATCATCCAATCTCTTATTCAGACAATTCACGAACAACAACACTACATTGAGGCTAAGCTTGAGGAACGCGACAAACACCTCATAGAGGCTCTAAAAGAGAATGAAGAAATGAAAAAACAGATTGCTGCATCTCAACAAAAAAAGTGGTGGCAATTTTGGAAATAGGACACCCATGACAATGGCGCACTTATACACACCCCTGTGTGAGTGCTAAAATCTCTCGATTTCCGTCAAGCGTGTAAAGAAGAAGCCGACTTAATAGCCGGCTTCTTCTGATTCTTCAAACCACAATGCAATGAACAGCAAAGTACAAATAATGAATGCTCCTAAATCCATCACATTAATTACAATCATCATCACATTCACCTCCACAGTGAACGGATTCTACCACAAAAATATTCCTCAAAACTAAGCTCTAAAAAATAAAAAAAATGATTGCGGACACCGCAACCAAAAAAGAAATTTTCCAATGAATTCCCAACGCTAAATCATTAAATGTTAGGATGAAAATATCCCTAAAAAAGGAGTGATTTCTATAGAAACGGTGGTTTATAGTAAGCCAAAGCAATCCCAATAATAGCTTCAATAAGTGAGATTACTATGATGATTGAATGATTAACAGGGCGACCTTTAGCAATTAGTTTCTGACCTAAATAATTCAGTAGATAGAAAACCAAAAACATTATGAAAACCGTATAAATAACAGCTAGCATACACAATACACCGTCCCTTATTTGTGGTTATTTAACCAATTTTTGTAACCGTTTGTAATACTATCACATGATAGGTCTGAAGGTGCGTCCGTACAAATTCAACAATTTTTTTCACGAGGAACAAACCAAGAAATTTGGTACAAAGAAATCTAATAGGCAATTAATTAACTACCTTTTCTTGCATTTTATCGAACGTATGTTAAACTTCTAGAAAATAAAGGGAGGTTTTTAGAATTAAATATAAAATAAGTAAAATTCTGTGCGCTTTTCTATCCATTGTATTAATGACTGTGTGTCTGATTCCCGCGGCTAATGCCGCTACACCTAACGAATTGGACAAGTTAGACATCAGTGAACAAGAACTTTTAGACATGATTGATTTTATTGAAAACGAAGCTATTCAAATAGATCGTTACGGTAATGCAACGGTTAATCTAGAAGTAATAAAAAATAAGTTTGGATATATACCACAAGAATATATCGACTTCAATAATGCTAATAAAAACTTATATGAATGTGCTGCAGTTGAACCTTTTAATACTGTATCTACGTATGCAAAAGCACCAAAAGTGATAGAACCCAGTAAATATGACAAGTGCTTAACAAGAGAAATTAAAGCTCAGTGGAAGGATGCACTTGGTGTGTCAGCTTTCACAGCAGCAGTAGAAGCATTAGCTTCCGGACAGAAAATGAAAGCAGCTAAATATCTGATTAAAGCAGGAGCAAAAGGTGGTATCCACGGTCTTGTGCTTACCTTGGGATGGATACAAATCAAATGTCTTGGCTCTATTTAACTTCTAGATTTCCTATTTCTTTTATTCGAATCTACTAATGCAAAAAAGGTCCTAAGTATTTCTTTAGGACCTTTTTTTTGCATTAGTAGATGAATTTCCACTATTTTTTTTTGGTATTTCGAAGTATCAGATATATAGCTGAAATCACAAACATAAATAAAAATGTACTCAACCAATTTATATCAGTACCAGTTAAAAACTTCACTAAAATAACAGTCAAGTAAATTACTACAAACAAAACAATATAGATTAACAAGTTTTTCAATGACCATCTCTCACTTGTTTTAGACATAATCTCACCTCTTTTAATAAACATATCAGAAAATGAAGTTCAAGAATTAAGATTCCCTCCTCACTTCTTCTTGAAGCAACCTTTCATTTAAATAATTTCTAACATCTTTTCAAACTGAAGATAAACGATAATTAAAATATGCAAATACATTTAAAATCAAAATAATCAACGAACATAAAACAATCAATACACCTTTAATACTTCCCTTAAACATTAAACTATACCTCATATTATTTAGATTAATCAGGAAATTATATAGTTTTTTATGCCAACATGCCAACGGGCCATGACTTCAAATGTCTCATTCGCAACCTCATCATCATCTTCTTCAATTCTGACAAGATCCCCGTCTTCAGCATCCGTCAAATTCAGTTCCTTATGAATCTCTTTCAAGATCCCGCCATATCCGATCAACCTCCTGGCACTTAATGCATCATCCAAATAATAAACCGTATCCAAATTTTCCTCGGTCACTTCATTCCCACGTATGACATCCGTATCCTTGACTGGATACTTCGAGATTTCCAGAATGGCCTTTTGTTCTTCCATCTCTTTACGCACTTCTTGTTCAATCGCTTCCGCATTGATTCCCTTTTTTCCTTTGACCCGCTGCACATGAACAATTGGTGTGTAATCCAATTTCATTGCCTTTTTCCAAAAGCTTGTCCACTCCGCTTGTTTAATATAAGATTGCCCTCTAAAATAGCTTTTCTTTACAGGAATCAACACATGGAAATGAGGATGATATGTATTTTCTTCATGATTTTTCGTAATCTCTAAAGCTCTGAAAAAACCAAGTGTGCCAGTTTTCACTTTTTTGTATTGAAACAGCTTTCTAAAGCCTTGCATCATATCAGTAATCGTTTGTTTTAAATCATCACCCTCGACATTTTTCACTGTCAACGTGAGAAATATCCATGCTGGCTTATATTGTCTGTTTGCTTCTTCCACAATCAATTTATTATGACTCGCAATTTTTAATGATCTTCGCCACGCACACATCGAACATAACCTCACTTTACAGAAATAAGCATTTGATAATCGTAACCTGCCCGTTTCAATATCTCTTCTAAACACAAGACACTCTGCACAATTACACACTTTTTCAGCTTTTTTTCCGTAATAAGGTGCACCGGTACGCTTTTCAAGTCCTTCATAATGAGCCGCCACAAGCGACGATCTCACTTTTTTTCCTCTCCAATCCCGCTTTTTACCTGTTGCGGTTTTATCGTCAAGGATGCTATAATTTGATTCATCTAAATATGACAAAGTCAAAAAACTCCTTCTGAAGCTAGTTTGATCTCTAGCAATCTATTATTTTAAGTGTGGTAACTTAATAATAGCAGAGGGAGTTTTGACTTGTCAAAATGCCTCTAAAGCCTTGACACCATTGAATTTATCGCACTTTTTCAAAATGACAGTGTTTCTATATGTATCAAGATAAGAAAAGACACGATTCTGACTCCGTCAAAATCGCCCAAAAATCTGGCGAAACGCCATCTTTTTAAAAACCAAAACCTAAAAACCTAAAAGACCAAAGACTAAACCAAATTTCCCCGCAGGGGGAGATTTTTTTTTGATTTTTAGCAACAAAAAAAACAGACCCTAAAGGTCTGTCGATTTTCATGTTACAAATCGAATACGATACATCATGTTGCATTCCTTGAAGCAACAGAAACGCTGTTATCTTGCGTCGCTAAACCATAAACTGGCGCAACAGCCACAGCTAAAATCAAAACGGCAGCCATAATTTTTTTAAACGTCATATTCAAAATCGCCCCTTTGAATCAGTTTCTGAACTTGGATCATCTTCTTGTAAAAAAATACAGAATCATCCAATCGTTCTATGTCATTATAAAATCTTCCAGCCTCTAAAGCTAGGTCTTCTAAATAAGGATAACCACGACTATATAAAAGTTGATCGAATTTTTGATTGACTTCAACACTAGGCGAAACCGTCACATATAACTCATGAAGCACATTAAAAAGATCGACAAACATATAATCATCATACTTTTCAGCATAGCTTTTTCCTTTCACACAATAATCAAGAGCTTCTTCTTTTCGTCCCTGCTTAAAGAAAATGATGGCTAAATCATAACAAGCTTGTACAACCTCTTTAGCACCGATCTTCTCGCCTAACTCTAATGCACGTTGGTAATATACTGTTGCTTTCGCAACATCATCTTGTTTATTAAAACAGTTTCCTAAATTCAACAAACCCTTAGTCGTAATGTAATCATGGCCAAGTGCAATAGATTCCTGTAAAGCTAATTTCAAATGGGGAAGTGCCTTCTCATAACTGACCAGATCGTCATAATTTCCCGCAATCACGAATCTACACTGGATTAACCTAACTTGATATATACTGTTTGCCTTATAAGCATGATACGCCTGTTCAACATAATACATAGATAGATGTGTTTGCTTCATGTGATAAAAGATTTCTGCCATTTTGAAAAAGAACTCCGCACGCTCCAATTCATCAGCTACTTTATCAAGTTTTCTTTCAGCATAGCGATAAAATGTAATAGCTTTTATGTACTCCCCTTTAGAAAACTCATACATCCCTCTGAAAAAATTGAAGTAGTACTCCATAATACCAGTAAGCCTTTTCCCTTCACCTTCGACAGCTCTCAAATAATCAGCTTTGTTGACAGTATTTTTTGATGGATTTACGTATTCAAGCATCTGTTCATGGCGAAATTCCATTAGCTGAAAATAAAGAACAACCTGTTCGTCTTCCTCCATCAAATCCAGTTCATTCTTAACTTCGTTACGGAGAATCTCTGCATCTGTCACATTCAACCTTTTGATATGTCGATACCACTCATTAATCTTCTGACCAACCACAGGCGCTGCAATAGTTCCCATACCATCAATCCCCCGATACATCGCTTTTTTATGTTAAATCCTAGCACATGAAATACGGCTATAACTTGCTTGCGTTTCCATTTTTGAAAATTTTCGGTATCTCGCAAACGTTTTTTAAAATGAATTCAGCAGACAAAACGAAAAAACGTATTTAAAGCCCTTATAAGCGTTTTTGACGTATCCCCTTATTTCATTACCTAAACAAAAATAAAAGCGCTCAGAATCGAATCTGAACGCTCTCAACGGCATTTTAGAATTACAGCCTCGATATTTTTATATATTTAATCATGCATCTTATCATCCAAATAAAAACGTTTCAAAACGAAAACAGCCCAATCCATTGGTATGATTGGCTTCCACCAGTTTTCTCATACATTACTACCCCCCTGTTAGCATGGGGGGGTTCTCGTTTGGCTCTGGGTGCTTCGCTTTTCGTTGCCACTCAGGCGACTACCGCCGCCTTTTCGCTTCGCACCTTCGCCAAACAATCAGATGAATA